>NZ_JBQOUY010000019.1:0-41882 GCF_052216985.1 Acidaminococcus nyctereutis | reverse complement strand
GATCCACCTGTTCCCATGCCGAACACAGCAGTTAAGCCCTTATACGCCGAAAGTACTCGACTGGAAACGGTCCGGGAGGATAGGGAGCTGCCGGTTAAGAAAAAGGCCTGCATCGAAAGATGCAGGCCTTTTTTGTGTATGTCAGCGGCCAAAGGAGGAAACCTGCGGTTTGCATTTTTTTTGAGCACGAGTTCGGAGCCATTCAACTTATGGTTGTTGTGTTGGCAATACTTTTTTCACAGAATGTGTTAAAATCCTTCATGTCATTTTGTTGATATATGTTATAATGTTAATTAAACAGTTACAATTTCATCGCAGAAAGGATGGATACTATGGAAAATAAAGATCCGGACAAGCAGTCGAAACGAGTCCGCTTGTATTACATCGCGGCCATTTTGCTGATCCTGGTTATCAATACAATCATCAGCCCTATGTTTTTCCAGCCAAAGGTCCATGAAGTCAGCTATACCAACTTCTTGAACATGGTGGACGAAGGGAAAGCCTCCAAGGTGGAAATCACCAAGGATCGGATCGCTCTTCTCTGCAACCAGGATGGTAAGGAACAGATCTACGTTACGGGGCGGGTGGATGATCCGGAGCTCGTCAGCCGTCTGGTCAAAGCCAAGGTTGAATTCTCCCAGGTCATTCCCAAGCAGGAATCCCCTATTATGAGTTTCTTTAATAACTGGATCCTGCCTTTCCTGCTCTTTATGGTCATCGGTCAGTTGATCATGCGCTATCTGGGACCTAAAATGGGCGGGGGCAACATGATGAGCTTCGGCAAGAGCAATGCCAAGGTATACATTGCTGCTCAGACAGGCAAAACCTTCAAAGATGTGGCCGGCCAAGATGAAGCCAAGGAAGCGCTCCAGGAAATCGTCAACTACCTCCACAATCCAGCCAAATATAAGGCCATCGGTGCAGTGATGCCCAAAGGCGTACTGCTGGTAGGCCCTCCCGGCACTGGGAAGACCCTGTTGGCCAAGGCTGTTGCTGGGGAAGCCAAGGTACCCTTCTTCTCTATCTCCGGTTCCGAATTCATTGAAATGTTCGTAGGGATGGGAGCGGCCCGAGTCCGGGATCTGTTCAAGCAGGCCCAGGAAAAGGCTCCTTGCATCGTGTTCATCGACGAAATCGATGCCATCGGCAAAAAGCGTGACAGTGGTTCTTTTGGCAGCAACGATGAACGAGAACAGACATTGAACCAACTGCTGTCTGAAATGGATGGGTTCGATGGCAGTAAAGGCGTAATCATCTTAGCAGCTACCAACCGTCCGGAAGTCCTGGACAAGGCTCTCCTGCGGCCGGGGCGGTTCGACCGCCGGGTACCAGTGGAGCTGCCGGATCTCCAGGGACGGGAAGCCATCCTGAAAGTCCATTCCCATGATGTGAAGATCGATCCTCATGTGGACTTCCATACCATTGCCCTTGCCACTAGTGGGGCTTCCGGGGCAGAACTGGCCAATATCGTCAATGAAGCTGCTTTGCGGGCGGTCCGGATGGGCCGGACAGAAGTGATCCAGGAAGACTTGGAAGAAAGCGTGGAAGTGGTCATTGCCGGGGCCCAGAGAAAGGGGGCAGTAATCTCCCCTGAAGAGAAAAAAGTCATTGCCTACCATGAAATCGGCCATGCCCTGGTGGCAGCCAGTCAGAAGGATTCTGCGCCTGTCCACAAGATCACCATCATCCCTCGGACTTCCGGAGCCCTGGGGTACACCATGCAGGTGGATACCCAGGAAAAGGTGCTCATGAGCCGGGAAGAATTGTATAACAAGATTGTGACCCTGACCGGAGGACGGTCGGCGGAAGAAGTGGTGTTCCATCTGGTGACCAGCGGCGCCTCCAACGATATCGAACAGGCCACCAAGCTGGCCCGGGCCATGATCACCCGGTTCGGGATGACGGATGAATTCGATATGGTAGCTTTGGAAACGGTGAACAACGCTTACTTGAGCGGGGACACTTCCCTGTCCTGTGCGCCGGAAACAGCGGCCCGGATCGATGAGGCGGTCTTTGCTTTGGTGAAGAAAGCTCATAAGGAAGCCAGGGAAATCCTGGAAGCCCATCGGGAAAAGATGGATGAGCTGGCCCAGTACCTGTTGAAGAAAGAGACCATTACCGGAGATGAATTCATGGCTATCCTCCATGGGACTATGCAAGAGGAAGCACCGGAGACGGCAGAAGCGGAACAAAGTCAGGAGCCGGAAGCCTGAAGCCGGGAGTCCAGACTTAAAAGAGGCTGTTGCGTGTGCAGCAGCCCCTTTTCTATGATATAATGGACTCCCTATGGAATCCACAATCAGTTTTAGAAACAGGATGAGAAATATGGAAATACGTACAAAACCTTGGAAGCAGGGAAAAAGCATATTCGATTATGTCAAGAATAATCTGGATTCGGACGGGTTCTTTACCAAAGAGAATCTGGAAGACCGGTCGGTGGTGGAGAAAGAGAATGGAGAGCTGATGGAACCGGGAGCTGCCGATGCGTTTCTGGCCAGCAGCGATCAGGCCGGTGAAACGGCTGATGTGGTAGGACCTCAGATCTATCAGGTCTTGGAAGCCTATGCAGAGGACCCGACTCCGGAAAATGCTACCATGCTCTATATGGGGATTTCTTCCACTCCCTGCATCCTTTACTATGAATCCCTGGTGGATGCCTTGAGTGAAGAACGCATCCCCCAGCCTTTGTGGGAATTGGCCCGGGAGTGGCTTTATGAGGCTTCCAGCCGGGAAACTGTGAAGCTGGCCATTGTAATCTGCGGCCTTTACATGCTGAATGAACAGGATCTTGTAATCAATTGGCAGCTGAAACGGGATCTCCTGCTCTTGGCACGGTGTGAAGAATTTACCAGCTTTGTCATCTATGCGCTGGAGCTTTCCCATCAGTTGGAACAAAAAGATATGGAGGACATCCTTCGGCATACGTCCGGCTGGGGAAAACTGTGTGCTATACAGGGCTACGATTTTCCGACACCGGAAGAGCAGGCTTGGCTGGTGATCCATGGGTGTGAACTGACCATTACCTATCCGTCGGTCTCTGTACTGATCTTTTCCAAGGTCAATATCCCGGCACTGTTGGATGAACCTCATCTGGAACAGCCACAGTTCGAAGGGATTTGCCGTCTCCTCTTGAATTATCTGGCATTCCTCCTGGGATTCCAGCAGCTGCAGCTCCCCGATGATGACAAACTTCCCGTTATCGATCTGTTTTCTGTCATGCAAAAATTCCTGAAGCATGCGAAGGAATACCAGCGGGATTTGATGGCCGCCGCAGCTCTGACCAATCTGGCAGAAGGATTCCAAACCATGGTGGATGATGAATGCTGGGACTATCTGACGATGAACCAGTGCCATATCCTGATCAGTGAGTTGGAATCTTTGGTCCTTTCTATTGACTGGCTGCCAGAAATCAAAAAAAATCTGGTAGAAGAAGATGGACGGACCAATCTGGTGGTAATCCATATGGCGTATGCACTGGATCTGGACCTCCATAAGGAATTATGGAACCTTCTCAAGAAAGAACCCATGCGGACAGAGCTCTACGAGTTCCTTCTGGATACCCAGGACAAGCGGCGGTTCAATCGGGTCATGAAGTTCGCTCGGGAGCATGCCGATGGATATCTGCAGGAGGAACATGCCATAGAACCCCTCCTGGAGGCTTTGACGGATCATCCGGGAGAAGGGGAAGACCTGCTGGAAAAAGCCCTGACATCTATCTATGATTCCTGTCGGAGTACGGCTTTAGGAGTGCTGGATACTTGGCCGGACAAGAACTGGTCACCCCAGATGCGCCTGGCTCTCCTGAAAGCCAGGGAAATGAGTCAGCACCCCCTGCTGAAACTGCGGGTGGATGTGCTCCTCAAGAAAAGGAGTATGGATTTCGCCAGTTTCCTGGATGTAATCCATGAACATCAAAAGTAAACAAAGGGGATGTGAAAAAATGAAGAATCATTTTTTCACATCCCCTTTTCAATCCGTTATTTCTACGAAAATCACTTCCACTCCGGCAGGCAGCTGGACCGGGACAGGGCCTTCATCTGGAGATAGGACGTACAGGGTGTCCCGTTCCAGGGGAAGGTTTCCGATGGAGGCTCCCTTGAGCTGTCCTTCCGGCAGCAGGGGAACATAGAGAAACCGATGGCCTTGGGAAGGCGGCAGAGTCTGGGATCCTTTCAGCCGTTTGTAGACAGCAGACATCCCCTTTTGATACATTACGTTGAAGTCGACGGCCTTCCCCACCGAATGGGTATGCCAGCTTCCGTCAAAGAAAGCTTCTTCTAAGGGAGCCAGGGTTACCTGCCGGCTGCCATCTTCCGGAAATGTCAGGGTAAATCCACCCTGGAGAGGCGTGATGATCCTATTGTAGCCCTGGACCAAGGTGAAATCGGATTCCGCCAGATCCACTGTGGCAGAACTGATCCGGATGGCAAAATCCCTGTTGGCATAGCTCTTGTCCGGAGGATCGATATAGAATTCCGTCGTGGTTCCCCCTGACCAGTGGGACGTGGATGCTGCAGAACGGGAAATTTTCTGTATACTCATAAAGACCACCTCTCCGTAGGAAGATATCAATTCAAAACTATCCTAGGGAATGAACGTCCAGAAAGTGTCAAAAAATAAAAAAGTCGGAAAAAATTGATTTCAGACGTTTTTTAGGCGAAGAATTCATACTATAATAGCAACTAAGGGCATAGCGATATGCCTTTCAGCTGCTACTAAACTAGAACAGATTGATGGAGGTGCCATTATGGCAAAGAAGTTAGTTGAATTTGTACCGAATTTCAGTGAAGGCCGGGATAAGGATAAGGTTGAAAAGATCGTTGACGAAGCCCGCAAGATCAAAGGGCTGAAGATTCTGGACTATTCCAGCGATGCGGACCACAACCGTTCTGTAGTGACCATCATCGGCTCTCCTGAAGCTGTTACGGAAGCAGCCATCAATATGGCTAAGGTAGCCATCCAGCTGATCGATATGCGGACCCACCATGGGGCACATCCTCGGTTCGGTGCAGTGGACGTGGTTCCTTTCACTCCGGTCATGGGCGTGACCATGGACGAATGTGTAGCCATTGCCAATGCAGTGGGCAAAGCCTATGGGGATATGGGCATCCCTGTCTATCTGTATGAAGATGCCTGCACCAAGGAAGCCCGCCGGAATCTGGCATCCGTCCGGAAGGGACAGTATGAAGGCTTCTTTGAAAAAATCAAGGATCCGGAATGGAAACCTGATTATGGCCCGGCTGTCATGAATGAAAAATCCGGATGCTCCGCAGTAGGGGCCCGTGTACCGCTGGTGGCTTTCAACGTAAACCTGGACTGCAGCGACAAGGCTGTGGCAGACGCTATCGCCAAAAAAGTGCGGAACATCGGAGGCGGCCTCCATTACGTAAAAGCCATGGGAGTCAAACTGGAAGAACGGAATCAGGTACAAGTTTCCATGAACCTGGTCAATTATGAAAAATCCGCTGTTTACCAGGCTTTTGAAATGATCAAGATGGAAGCCCGCCGGTATGGGGTCAATGTGGTAGGCAGCGAAGTCATCGGGACGGTTCCTATGAAAGCCCTGCTGATGGCTGCGGAATATTATCTGCAGATCGAAAACTTCAACATGGATGAAATCCTGGAAAAACGCCTGCTGGAATTGGAAGAATAAGCACTGCCCACAGAGGAGGAAAAGCAATGCTGAGCGATATCGAGATTGCACAAAAAAATGTCATGGAACCCATCAGCAAGATTGCGGATAAAATGGGGATCCTGCCGGAAGAACTGGAACAGTATGGCCATTATAAAGCAAAAGTTTCCCTGGATGTGCTGAAACGCCTGGAAAAGAAACCCAACGGGAAATTGGTCCTGGTGACCGCCATCACTCCCACTCCTGCCGGAGAAGGGAAATCTACCACCAGCATCGGTCTCGCACAGGCTTTGAACCGGATCGGGAAAAATGCTGTGGTCGCCCTGCGGGAACCGTCTTTGGGGCCTGTGTTCGGAATCAAAGGGGGCGCTGCTGGAGGCGGTTATGCCCAAGTAGTTCCTATGGACGATATCAACCTGCATTTCACGGGAGATATGCATGCAATCACCGCTGCCAACAACCTGCTGTCGGCGATGATCGACAACCATATCCACCATGGCAACGAACTGCGGCTGGATGCCCGGCAGATCACCTGGCGCCGGGTCATGGACATGAATGACCGTGCCCTGCGGAATGTGGTAGTGGGCCTAGGGGGCAAAGTCTGCGGCTTCCCCCGTCAGGATGCCTTTACCATTACGGTGGCTTCTGAAATCATGGCCATCTTGTGCCTGGCCAAAGACCTGGAAGACCTGAAGGAACGGTTCGGCCGCATCGTCATCGGCTGCGATCTGGATGGGAATCCAGTCCATGTCCATCAGCTGGGCTGTGAAGGGGCTATGGCCATGCTGATGAAGGATGCCATCAAACCGAATCTGGTCCAGACCCTGGAACATACGCCGGCCATCATCCATGGCGGGCCCTTTGCCAATATCGCCCATGGATGCAACTCCCTGCTGGCCACCAAGATGGCTCTGAAACTGGGAGATATCGCTATTACGGAAGCCGGCTTCGGTGCTGATCTGGGCGCAGAAAAATTCATGGACATCAAATGCCATTATGGCAACCTGTATCCGGATGCCGTTGTGCTGGTTGCCACCATCCGGGCCCTGAAGATGCATGGAGGTGTCGCCAAAGCAGATCTGAGCCAGGAAAATGTCCAGGCTGTCAGCGATGGTTTCTCCAACCTGGCCAAACAGGTTGAAAACATGCGGACCTTTGGCCTGCCGGTACTGGTGGCCATCAACAAGTTCGCTTCCGATACTCCGGCAGAAATCGATATGCTGCTCCAAAAATGCGCCAGCTACGGTGTGGAAGTCAGCTTGAACGAATGCTGGGAAAAAGGCGGCGAAGGCGGCATCGATATGGCCCACAAACTGGTGGGGATGCTGGAAGAACAGAAACCTCAGAAAGTGGAACTGTACGATGTGAACGATTCCATCCCCAACAAACTGAAGGCCATCGTGACCAAGATCTATGGCGGTGACGGCGTGACCTTTACACCCAATGCCAGGAAACAGATCAAACAGCTGGAAGACTGGGGGTTGGATAAGCTGCCGGTCTGTGTGGCCAAGACCCAGTATTCCCTCAGTGATAACCCGGCTCTTTTGGGAGCTCCCAAAGGCTTCAAGATCAATGTCCAGGATGTACGGGTATCCAATGGAGCAGGCTTCATCGTCTGCCAGACCAGCAATATCATGGTCATGCCCGGCCTGCCGAAGAAACCGGCTGCCCTGAAGATGGACATCGACAACAACGGCAAGATTTACGGCCTGTTCTGACAGGGAGGAATGGATCCAATGGAATTACGGAAACTGACTGTAGAAGGTTTCATCAATGAAACCGCTTCTTCTTCACCGGCTCCTGGGGGTGGCAGCATTGCAGCGCTCAATGCTGCTTCTTCAGCAGCCCTGATCACCATGGTTGCCAACCTGACCTTGGGGAAAGAAAAATATGCGGCTGTGGAAGAAGACATGAAAGAAGTGGCAGCCAAGGCCGGAGCTCTGAAAGATGATTTCCTGGCGCTCATCGACGAGGACAGCAATGCTTTTAACAAAATCATGGCTGCCTTCAAGCTGCCCAAGGATACGGATGAAGCCAAGAAGGCTCGGAGTGCAGCCATCCAGGAGGCCACCAAGGGCGCTGCCTTGGTTCCCTTCAAAGTAGGCCAGAAGGCCAATGAACTATTTGCCCTGGCAGAAGAAGTCATCACCAAGGGAAACCAGAACGCCATTACCGATGGTGCCGTAGCGGCCATGAATGCAAGAGCCGCTGTACGAGGGGCTTTCCTGAATGTAAAGATCAACCTGGGCAGCATCAAGGATGGGCTGTTCGTGGAAGACCTGCAGAAAAAGATGGCTGAAATCGAAAACGAAGTGGATGCCCGGGAACAGGCACTGCTGGGTCAAGTGAAACTGTAAGCAAATAGAAGGATAATCCTCAAGGGGTTGCTGTACGTCACCAAGAGAAATGATACGTGCAGCAACCCCATTGTCATATCAAACAGGCGCAGAAAGGAAAGGGATTGGATGATGGCACGGACAATTGGATTGGGATCGCATATGGATCTGCATGATTTTATGGATATAGTCCGGAATCATGCGAAGGTGGAATTTTCTTCCGATTATTGCAAGCGGGTCAATCGTTCCCGCTCTTTGGTGGAAAAATGGGTGGAGGAAGAAAAGGTCATGTATGGAGTCACCACTGGCTTTGGAGCCCTGTGCACCAAAGCTATCAGCCGGGAAGAAACGGCGCAGCTCCAGGAAAACATCATCCTTTCCCATTCGGTTTCTGTAGGAGAACCCTTATCAGAGGAGGCTGTCCGGGGAACTTTGCTGATGATCCTCCAGAATCTGGGGCAGGGGTACAGCGGCGTCCGCCTGGAAGTGCTGGAGCAGCTCCGGCAGTTCTTGAACCGAGATTTGACTCCCTGGGCTCCGGGGGATGGCAGCGTAGGGTATCTCAGTCCGGAAGCTCATATGGCACTGGTGATCACTGGCCGTGGCAGAGCTTATTATCAAGGGAAACTCCTGGCAGGAAAAGAAGCCTTAGAACAGGCAGGACTGCAGCCCCTGTCTCTTGCTTCTAAAGAAGGCCTGGCGCTTGTGTCAGGAACGACTTCTGCCACGGCATTGGCAGCAATAGGGCTCTATGACATGCTCCAGGCTGCCCGGACGGCGGATGTGATCGGGGCCATGAGCCTGGAAATCCTCCAGGGAGTCATGAATGCCTTCGATCCTCGGGTCATGGCGGTCCGTCCTCATCCGGATCAGGCCAAAGTGGCGGAAAACGTCCGGAATCTTCTGGCCGATTCCCAGGTCATTGCAGCTGCTCGGGGCAAACGAGTCCAGGATGCCCTGTCCCTCCGCTGCATCCCCCAGCTCCATGGGGCTGCCCGGAAAACATTGGGAGATGCTTTGCAGACCCTTGAAACAGAGATGAATTCCTGCTGTGACAACCCCATCCTATGGCCGGAACAGGGAAACGAAGCTGTGATTTCTGCCTGCAATGCAGATTCTTCCTATGTGGGAGTGGCTATGGATGCGTCCTGTATGGCAACCACCATGCTGGCCAAGATGTCGGAACGGCGGAACAATCGGCTGATCGATGGGAGCCTTTCCGGTTATCCCTGGTTCCTGATCCAGAATCCAGGTCTCAATTCCGGGGTGATGATCCCCCAGTATACCCAGGCTGGGCTGTTGAACCAGATGCGGATCCTCTGCACTCCGGCGGTGATTGACAATACGCCGACCTGTGGAAACCAGGAAGATTATGTGGCCATGGGCTACAATGCAGCCAAAAAATCCCTAGCCGTGGCAGAAAAACTGGAATACATCCTGGCTATCGAACTGCTTTCCGTCTTTGAAGCCCAGCCTTTTGTGGATCAGAAATTGCAGCGGAGCGGTGCCAGCCGGCAGGTGCTGGAAGAAATCGCCAAAGAAGTGCCGGAAATGAAAGAGGACATGTACCTGTATCCTCACATCGAATTCCTGAAAGGATGCATCCACAGCGGGAAAATCTTGGAATGGGCCGAAAAAGGAATGCAGAAAAAGCTCCTGTAGAGAATAAAAAAGAAAGCATTAGACGATATTTTTCTTAGCTGGGAATTTGGTATACAGTCTAAAAAAAAGAACAACAAAAATCTTCTTTGGGTGTAAGGAATTGACGCTTTATGGACGATAATCCAGTACAATAAAGTCATATTTTCACAATATAAGAGTAATTATAACGAATGACAAAAGCAAATTATATATAAAATATTCAAATATAAATCATAGGAAAATATGATGGAACCTACTGCAGGGAGGGAAACAAGTGAAGCTCAAAGCTGTGATCAACGGGACTGCCGTGGAAAAAGAAACAGACGGGAGCAAGCGTCTGATAGATTTCTTGCGAGAAGATCTGGGATTGACTGGGACCAAGGAAGGCTGTTCGGAGGGAGAATGCGGAGCCTGTACGGTCATCCTGAACGGGGAAGCTGTCCCTTCCTGCCTGGTCCTGGCTGGGCAGATCCAGGGCGGGGAGGTCCTGACCATCGAAGGTCTGGAAAAAAACGGGGAACTGGATCTCCTCCAAAAAAAGTTCATTGCCCATGGGGCCATCCAGTGCGGCTTTTGCACGCCGGGTTTCCTCATGAGCGCCAAAGCTCTTTTCATGAAGGATCCCCATCCTTCCTCAGAAGAAATCCGCCGGGCCATTGAAGGGAATATCTGCCGCTGCACAGGCTACATTAAAATCGTCGAAGCCATCGAGGATGCAGCAAAGGAGATGGAATGATGTTTACTGCTCCTGCTGATGAAAAAGAACTGCAGGCTGCCTTGAACCGGGCGGATGGACGGACTTACTTGATTGCCGGAGGGACGGATCTATTGATCCATCTCCAGAACCGCAAAGAAACCGACTGCAGTTTCATCGATTTGACCAAGGTGAAGGAGTTCCAGGGGATCCGGGAAGAAAAAGACTGGATCGATGTGGGGGCCCTTGTCACCATGACGGAGCTTTGTGCTTCCCCTCTTGTGAAAGAAGAACTCCGGGCCTTGTACCTGGCGGCTTACCATCTGGGATCGGAACAGATCCGGAATCGAGCGACCCTGGGAGGAGCCATTGCCAATGCTTCCCAATCCTCTGACTGCAGCGTTGTACTGTTTGCCTACGGAGCGTTGGTCGAAATCTTATCGGCCCAGGGAGAACGCCGGAAGATCTCCATGGACCAGTTCATCACAGACAGGGAAAAGACCTGTTTGAAACCGGGAGAAGCCGTCAGCCGGATCTTGATTCCCCGCCGGAAAAGAAGCAGTATGTTTGGCAAAGTGGGGGCCCGGAAAGCGGTCACCATTGCCAAGATCAACTGTGCCATGGATTTCCAGTTGGAAGCAGGGTTGATTCAGAAGGCCAGCATCTATCTGGGAGCAGTTGGGGTAAAGCCGGTGGAGGCCGGACTCCTGGAAAATTATTTCCAAGGGAAATCTTTTAAGCAGATTGTTTTGCAGGACGTGGAGGAGTTGGGAAAAGAAGAAGTGGAGAAAGCCATCCCCACCCGTCCTTCCCGTTTTTATAAACGGGTAGCGGTACAAGGATTGCTGGAAGACATGATAGGGGCGTTGCCATGAAACAGTTCAAATATATCGGGAGACGGTTCCAGCGGGAAGACAGTCTGGAACGGGCAGAAGGAAAAACAAAATTCCTGGCAGACTGCAAACGGCTCAATATGCTTTATGGGAAATTGATCCTCAGTGAACATGCCCATGCGGATTTCCAATTGGATACAGAAGAGGCCCTGAAAGTCCCAGGTGTCTACAAGATTTTGACTTATGAAGATATTCCCCATGTTGCCTATAATTCCATGGAATGGTTCACAGGGATCCAGGCCCAAAGGGATGAATACATCCTGAACGAACGGGCTCGCTTTGTGGGGGACCGGATCGGGCTGATTCTGGCGGAATCCAAGGAAGCCTGTGAAAAAGCCTGGTGCAAAGTCAAAGTGCAGTATCAGGATCTGCCTGTGGTTGTCAATCTCCAAACGGCCCAGGAGGATCGGGTCCTGGTCAGAGGGAAGACCAACCTGGCGTATGAAAAAAATATCGGGTATGGAAATCTTTCCAAAGCGGAAGCCGAAGCCGATTTCATTGTGGAAGACCGAGGTTCTACACCCCGGACTCACCATCTGGCCATCGAACCCCATATTGCCATGGCGGAAGTGGATGATTTTGGAAATCTGATTGTATACAGTCCTGGACAAGTGGTCTTTGCGGCCCAGATGCAGCTTTCTCGGATTTTGCATCTGCCCTATGCCCGGATCCGGGTCATCAAGTGCAATATGGGGGGATCCTTCGGCGGGAAACAGCAGCCTCTGCTGGAATTGACTGCAGGGGTCGCCGCTTGGCTGACTCGGCGGCCGGTCCAGGTTTACATGAATCGGCGGGAAAGCATGATCGGTACTTTTACCCGGAACGGTACGGAGGCAAAGGTCGTCACAGCTGTCCGGAAAGATGGAAAGATCCTGGGACGCAAAGTGGACACTTGTTTTGATGGCGGAGCTTACGACACCAATAACACCAGCATCGTGAATGCCTATGCCAAGAAACTGTTCCGGCTGTATCGGATCCCGGCCCAGGAGTTCCATGGTCGTGCCTATTATACGGATAAGACACCGGGGGGCGCCTGCCGAGCCTATGGAGGACCCCAGAACCATGCCGTCACGGAAGTCAATATGGACCACGTGGCCCGGGTCATCGGCATGGATCCCTGTGAATTCCGCCTGAAGAATTTGGTAGAACCCTATGATGCAGACCCGGTGGGAGGCCCGAATCTGGGGAAAGCGGCGGTGAAGGAATGCCTCCGGAAAGGGATGGAAGCCTTCCAGTGGAAAGAAAAATATGCCCACATCCGGGAACAGAATGATGACCGCTATGCCTATGGAGTCGGAGTCGCCTGTGCCGATCACGGCAATGGTTATTTTGGGGCTTTTCCAGAATTCACCAATGTGGAGATGATCCTCCATCCGGACGGGACGGCTCTGGTCAAGATCGCTGTCCATGAACAGGGCTGCGGGACGCTGGATTCCCTGCGGTTGGCAGCGGCGGAGGCCTTGGATCTGGACCCGGAGAAAATCACCATCACGGAAGCGGATACGCTCCTGACCCCTTATGATTCAGCGGGGACCCAGGCCAGCCGGGTGACCTTTGTTTCCAGCGGAGCCATCTTGCAGGCGGGGACCCAGCTGCGGGAAAAAATCTTCCAGACCCTCCATGCTGTGGAGAAAATCGAGCCAGATCTCCTTTATACGGATAATGGGACTGTCAAAGTCAAAGGGTCTGATAAGACTTATACCTATGGAGAGATTGCCACCCTGCGGGAGAAAAAATTGTTCGATCCGCTGAGTGTCTATATCCATTATGAACCTCATTCCAATCCGGCTGCTTATGCCGTTTCCTTCGCCCAGGTGAAAGTGGACAAGAAAACCGGACTGGTGGAGGTCCAAAAATTGCTGGCCGTCCATGATATCGGCCAGGCCGTGAATCCCACCTTGGTAGAGGGACAGATCCAGGGCGGGGCCCAGTTCATCCTGGGTATGGCACTCAGTGAAGAAATGCTCTATGACAGCCAAGGAAATGTGAAGAACAGCAGCCTGTCCAAGTACCATACCCTCAACGTGCAGGATATGCCGCCAGTGGATATCATCTTGGTGGAAAGCCATGACGAAAGTTCTCCTTTCGGCGTCAAGAGCGTAGGGGAAATGTCTGCAGTAGCGCCAGGACCGGCGGTGGTCAATGCTATCAATCATGCTTTGGGGACAGAACTGACAGATTATCCTCTGACCCCAGAGCGGATCATAGAAGCCTTAGAACAGAGAGGATGAAGAGTCATGGAAAGCTTAGTGCTTACAGGGGAACCATTGTCATTGGAAGATGCGTACAGTGTCGTTTACGGCAACCGCAAGGTAGAAATCGCGCCAGAGGCGGCAGAACGGGTCCGTCAGGCCAGACAGGTCCTGTTTGACATGGCGGGGGAGGGAAAGCCTGTCTATGGACTGAATCGCGGCGTGGGTTGGAACAAGGACAAGGAATTTGACGAAGATTTCTTTGCCCAATACAATCGGAATCTGCTCAACAGCCATTGTCTGGGGATCCCTCCCTACCATCCGGATGATCAGGTACGGGCCATCCTGCTCCTGCGGCTGCAGAAAGCTCTTACCGGGCATACGGGCCTTTCTTTGGAATTGCTGGACCATTACCGGGATTTCCTGAATTATGGGATCTATCCTCGGATTCCCATGCGGTCTTCTATCGGGGAAGGGGATATCACCACCATGTCCCATGTAGGCCTGGCTTTCATCGGGGAAGAAGATGTGACGTACCAGGGAAAGGTCATGAATTCTAAGGAAGCCATGGACAGGGTCGGGATGAAGCCGGCGAAACTGGGACCGAAGGATGGTCTCAGTATTGTGTCCAACAATGCCCAGGGCGAAGGGATGACCTTAGTGGTGTTGCGGAAAATCGCCCAGCTGGTGAAGATGAGCAACCTGATTTTCTGTTTGAGCCTGGAAGGGCTGGACGGCGTGGTGGAATCCCTGCGGGAAGATGTGAATACGGTCCGAGGCATCAAAGGGCAGGCCAAGGCAGCCACCATGTGCCGGGATTTCCTGGAAGGCAGCTATCTCTATGAACCCAGTCCCGAGCGGGCCCTGCAGGATCCCTTAAGCTTCCGGTGCGCCCATGCCATCAATGGGGCCCTGTATGATGCCATGGATTATGTAAAGGAACAGCTCTTAGCCAGTATGAACCATACGGATGATAATCCTTGCATCCTCTTGGACAAACATTCTTCCTTTGTCAGTGCCAACTTCGAAATCACTTCCCTGGCCATTGGGGTAGAGATGCTGGCCAGCGGGCTGGCCCATCTGTCCAAGAGTTCCTGTTACCGGATGATCAAGATGGCGGATCCCAATTTCACCCATCTGAACCGGTTCCTGACTCCGGAAGACGTGAAGACCATCGCTTTTGGGACCATCCAGAAGACCTTCACCATGCTGGATACCCAGAACCGGGGCCTGGCTAATCCTTCTTCCATGGACTTCTATGCACTGGCTGGGACCATCGAGGACCATGCCAGCAACCTGCCCCTGATCTGCTATAAATTGTTCCAGATGCTGGACAACATCTACTATATCATCGGTATCGAAGCCATGCATGCCTGCCAGGCCATCGACCTGCGGAAACAGAAGAGACCGGAGATCCATCTGGGCAAAGGGACCGGCAAGGCTTATGAAATCATCCGCAGGACCCTGCCTTTTTATGACAAAGACAGGAACCAGAGCCGGGACATCCAGAAGGTCTATCACATCGTGAAATCCGGAGAACTGCTGCAGGTAGGAGGAGATTCCTTATGAACGAGAAAAAGAAAAACGAGATCCGATGGGCCGTATTCGTCCCTGCTTTTGCCTTGACCTTGCTGGCGGCTGTGGTGGGAATCGTCAGCAATAAGACGCTGACCACCCTTTCCAATAAATTCTTTACCTGGTCTTTGGATTCTTTTGGCTGGCTGTACCAGATCATTTCCCTGGTCGTCCTCCTGGTCACCTTGGTGATGCTGTTCTCGAAAGTCGGGGACATCACCCTGGGCGGGAAAGAGGCAAAACCGAAATATCCTTTCTGGACCTGGTTTGCCATGACGCTGACCGGTGGGGTTGCTACCGGGATCGTCAGCTGGGGGGTCAATGAGCCTCTGATTTATTTTGGCAATATCTATGGAGAACTGAAACAGCTGGGTATCGAGCCATTTTCGGCAGAGGCTGCCCGGTTTGCCATTGGACGCTGCTTCTACAACTGGACCTTCATCCCTTATGCCATGTATGCCTTGACCGGTGTGCTGGTGGCCTACATGTATTTCAACAAAAAGCAGCAGCTGAACGTGACGTCTACCCTGGTCCCTCTCTTCGGGGAAAAAATCAAGACCGGCTTTGTTTCCGATGTAATCGATACCTTATCCATGCTGGCCATCATCTTGGGATTGACTTCCGGTCTGACCATGTGCATCGTCCTCTTGACCACCGGACTCACTTCTTCTTATGGGATCCCGTCCACACTGCCTTTGTTCATCGGGCTGGGGGTCGCTATCATCGCTATGTTCACCCTGTCTTCCTATGTGGGGCTGGATAAAGGACTGCAGAAATTGTCCGGGATCAATGCTTGGTTCTATTATGGCCTGCTGATCCTGCTGTTCGTCCTGGGGCCCACCCTATTCATCCTGCGGAATTCTACGGCCGGGATGGCAGTCTGGCTGCAGAATTTCTGGCAATGGGGGCTGGACCCCATCGATATCGGCGGGGCACCGCTGACCCGGTCCTGGACCTTGTTCGACTGGGCTGTCTGGATTGCCTATGCTCCGGTTACGGGGATCTTCCTGGGGCAGATCTCCTATGGACGGACCGTCCGTCAATGCCTGATCGTCAACCTGATCCTGCCGGCTGTTTTTGGCATCATCTGGTTCTCTGTCTGGGGCAATACGGCGCTGGGGATGCAGATCAGCGGCCAGCTGGACTTGGTTGCTACTATCAAGAATTCCAATGCGGTCATGGCACTGTTTGAATTCATCAAGAACATGCCATTCGGGCTGGGCATCATCCTGGTCCCAATCAATCTGTTCGTCATCCTGATTTCTTTTGTGACGGCAGCTGATGCCACTTCCAACAACGTGGCTTCCATGTGCATCAAGAACATCCCCATCGGCTCGGAAGCTCCTGGGTATCTGAAGGTGCTGTGGGGGGCGACCATCGGAGCCATTGCCATCATTATGGCTGCTTTTGGCGGCGGCGTCCAGGGAGTGGACGGCGTAAAGGCACTGGCAGCAGCCGGCGGCTTTGTGGTGCTGTTCATCTTTATCCTCCAGGTATTTGCGGCCATCAAAGTATTCTTTATCGATAAGACGGAAGAGTAAGAAAGAAATAGAATGCTATAATCCCAAAGGAGGTGTGGAATTTTTCTTCACACCTCCTTTCTTTCCATGCAAAAGAAAAATCTTGCGTTATAATAGAGTCATCTATCTTTAAAATAATAGTTCTGGCTCAGCCAGGCTGATTGACAGGAGAACGGTATGCGAGAAATCATCTGCAAGGCAAGGGAATTGCTGGCACAGCACGTATCCTTTGTCATGGCAACCATAACTTTTAAACACGGATCAGCTCCCCGGGAAGTGGGAGCCACTATGCTGGTGACTGCCGACGGCCTCTACGCCGGGACCATCGGAGGGGGAGAAGAGGAATACCAGGCCATCCAGCATGCCCAAAAGGTCCTGGGAACAGGGCAGTCCGATCTGGTGTCCTATGAAATGACCCGCAGTGATGCGGCCAAAATGGGCCTGGTCTGCGGCAGCCATAATCGGGTCCATTTCCAGTATGTTCCTGGGACGGATACCCAGGCAGCTCATTATTTCACTCAAATGGTAGAAAAAGTAGAAACCCATGAAGTGTACTGGCTGTTCGATCTCCAGGCGGACCATGGGATCAGCATGAAAGTGGACGGGGAAATCTATCCTTTCAGCCGGGATGGTGCACTGCCGGAAGCAGAGGAACTTTTCCAGGTGAAGATCAAAAAACCTATGAAAGTCTATATCTTCGGAGGCGGCCACATTGCCAAAGCGGCGGCAGCTCTGCTGCATTTCCTGAAATTGGAAGTGACGGTGGTGGATGACAGGCCAGAATATCTCACCCCGGAAGAATTCCCTCACGTCCATCGCCTCCTCCATTCTCTGGAAGATCTGTCCGATCTGCCCATTGGGAACAGCGATTATGTCTGTGTCATGACTCGGGGCCATGCCAATGATATCCAGGTCCTGAAGGGCATCCTGCCCAAGGATCCCTATTATGTGGGAATCGTGGGCAATAAGATGAAAGCAGAAAAATATCCCCAGCATTTCCAAGGGACTCCCTTATATGAAGTTTATCGGAAAAAAGTCCATCTGCCGGTGGGCTTGCCCATCCGGGCGCTGACCCCGGAAGAAATCGCTGTGAGCATTGCCGGCGAAATCATTTTGTCTTATAGGAGCAACTGCTGATGAATACGGTTAAGAAAATCTCTGTGCAGGAAGCAGTGGGGCAGATACTGGCCCATGATATGACCCAGATCATCCCTGGTGAGCGGAAAGGCCCCCGTTTCAAGAAAGGCCATATTGTCCAGCCGGAAGATATCCCGGTGCTCCTTTCCATGGGAAAGGAACACATCTACACCTTGGAACTGGATGGATTTACTTATCATGAGAATGAAGCGGCGGAACATCTGGCTGACATCTGTCAGGGAGATCATTTGGAACGCTCCGAGATTTCCGAGGGGCGGATCAACTTGAGAGCCGCTGTAGATGGTCTGCTCCGGGTCAATGTACCCCTGCTGGACCGGATCAATCTATATGGGGAAGTCATGATTGCCACCAAACAGAATGGGACGCCTGTTACCCAGGGGACCGTGGTGGCTGGGACCCGGGCCATCCCTTTATGGATCGCTAAAGAAAAGATCCGCCAGTGTGAAAAATTGGCTGGCGGAGAAAAAGTGCTGTCCATCCGGCCTTTTGTGCCCCAGAAAGCGGGAATCTTGACCACGGGCAGTGAAGTCTGCAAAGGGCTGGTAAAAGATGGCTTCCGGGAAGTGCTGCCGGCTAAGCTGAAGCCTTATGGATTCACCATCGTGGACCACCACTATACCATGGATGACAAGGAAAGCATCGTCCGTCAGCTCCGGGAGATGATCGCAGAAAAGCTGGATCTGATCCTTTGTACAGGGGGGATGAGCGTGGATCCGGATGACAATACCCCCGGAGCTATCCAAGAGGTCAGTACCCAGGTGGTGACCTATGGGACCCCGGTCCTGCCTGGAGCCATGTTCATGGCGGCCTACCATCACCAGACGGTAATCTTAGGATTGCCAGGGTCCGTCATGTCCCATCCTCGGACAGTCTTTGATCTGATCCTGCCCCTGGCTGCAGCTAAAGAACCCATTACTCGGGAATACATTGCCAGGCTGGGCCATGGAGGGCTCCTGTGATGCCGGGCTGGAACCACTTCGACGGACGGGGAAATGCCCGGATGGTGGATGTTTCTGAGAAAGCGGTGACCTGCCGGATCGCAGAAGCTTCCGGAATCATCACCATGAGCCGGGAGGCTCTGGAACAGATCCAGCAGAAAAAAATCAAAAAAGGCGACGTGCTGACGGTGGCACAGGTGGCCGGGATCATGGCGGCCAAAAGGACTTGGGAACTGATCCCCATGGCCCATCCCCTTCCTTTGGGCGGGATCGCCCTGACTTTTTCTGTGGATGAAGAGAATTGTACCATTGTGGCACACTGCCGGGTAAAGATCGAAGGCAAAACAGGTGTGGAAATGGAAGCCCTTACAGGAGTTTCCGTAGCGCTGCTTACCATCTATGATATGACCAAGGGAATCGACCGAGGCATGGTTCTGGGCCAGATCCGTCTGGAACATAAGGAAGGCGGCCGGAGCGGGATCTATGACAGGGAGCCGTGAAATGGAAGATCAATGGGGAAGGACCATCGACTATCTGCGGCTTTCAGTCACGGCTTCCTGTAATCTTGGCTGCCTCTACTGCAGGTTGCCAGGATGCAGTCCGCTCCAGCAGGAACCCCTGACAGATGAGGAAATCTTCCGGGTGTTGTCCTGTTTTCGGGAACTGGGTATCCGAAAATTGAAGATCACTGGTGGTGAACCGCTGCTGCGGCCGGGAATCGGATCCTTTCTGGAAAGACTGTTGGACAGGGAATGGTTTTCTTCTGTGACACTGACTACCAATGGACAGTATCTGGAGCGGTATTGGCCGATCCTTTCCCATTTGGACAGCATCAATGTTTCCCTGGATTCTCTCCAGGATGGAACCTACCAAAAGATGACCCGGGGCGGGGATCTGGCTCCCGTCTGGGAAGGTTTGCAGCATGGGATCGCGCAGGGCTATCAGGCCTTTAAACTGAATGTGGTCCTGGTGAAAGGATACAATGACCGGGAAATCCCTGCTTTTTTACAGCTGGCGGCACAATATCCCTTGGCTGTCCGGTTCATCGAGCTGATGCCGCTGGGAGAAGGGAACCGTTACCAGGGCATTCCCCGGGAACGGGTCCTCCAGGAAGTGGATCGGCTGTATCCGGACTGGAAATGGAGCCTGTCCAGAGGAAATGGCCCGGCTCGGTATCTGGAGCTTCCCAGGACCCCAGGACGGATCGGATTCATCGATGCAGTGGGCCATCCCTTTTGCAGCCAGTGCAATAGGATCCGGATGGATGCGGCGGGGAAAATCTTCCTTTGCCTGGAACAGGAGGCTGCACTGGATGTGGAAGCGTTCCTCCAAGGTGATCTGTCCCGGGAAGCGTTCTTGCAGCAGATGAGAGAGGCTGTCTGGCAGAAACCGGAGAGGAATCATTTTGCCTCCCGACCTTGCCCGGGCCGAAAGATGTACCAGATCGGAGGATAAATGGGAACCATTATTTCTATCAATCTCAGTGAAAATAAAGGAACGGTGAAGCTGCCAGTGGCAGAAGCAGAAATCCGCACAGACTGGGGAATCGTCGGCGATGCCCATGCTGGGCATTGGCATCGGCAGGTCAGCCTGCTGTCTCTGGAAAGCTTTCAGCAATTCCAGCAGGACAGCGGCTGCCAACTGGAATTTGGCGCCTTTGGAGAAAATCTCCTGGTCCAGGGACTTCCCCTGGAAAAGATGCAAGTGGGGGATCGGCTATACAGTGGAACCTGCTGCCTGGAAATCACCCAGATCGGGAAAGAATGCCACCAGTCCTGTGCCATCCGGCAGCGGGTGGGAAAATGCATCATGCCCCAAAAAGGCATATTTGCCAAAGTGATCCAGGGCGGTGTGGTCAGAACGGGGGATGCCATATGTACAGAGTCTGTTTGATCACGGTCAGCGACAGCAGCGCTCTCCAGGGGAAAAAAGATCTGACTGGACCAGCAGTGGCTGGACTGCTCACCCATGAAGGGTATCAGATCACAGAACAGGCAATCCTTCCTGATGAACGGGAGCTGTTGGCGGAAAAAATGCGGCAAATCGCTGATGGAGGGAAGGTTGATCTACTTTTGACCCTGGGAGGAACGGGATTGAATGAAAGAGATGTGACTCCGGAAGCCACAGGGGAGATCATTGAGAAAACAGTTCCGGGTTTTCCTGAATTGATGCGACGGAAAAGTTTCGAAGTAACTCCCAACGGAATCCTTTCCCGGGGAATTTCCGGGATCCGGAAACACTGTCTGATCATCAATCTGCCGGGGAGCCCCAAAGCGGCCGTAGAGAATCTTTCCTTTATCCTCCAGCCCCTGGATCATGGCCTGCAAATGCTGACTCGAGCCAAGAACGACTGTGCCCATATGGACGCACTGCGTTAGAAAGGAGGAAAAACATGAAGAAAGCCCTTGCTGGACTGTTGGGTTCCTTGGCAGTCTTTTTGATCTTTGGCTGCGGAAACAGTGCGCCCCAGCCGAAAGCAGCCCAGGAAGAAATCTATATTTCTGCAGCCGCTTCCATGGCGGATGCCGTAAATGAAATCAAAGGGGAGTATGAAAAAAAGCATCCGGAGGTGGCCA
The DNA here is from genome assembly GCF_052216985.1 of Acidaminococcus nyctereutis. Taxonomy (NCBI): domain Bacteria; kingdom Bacillati; phylum Bacillota; class Negativicutes; order Acidaminococcales; family Acidaminococcaceae; genus Acidaminococcus; species Acidaminococcus nyctereutis. The sequence continues at coordinate 20,727 of NZ_JBQOUY010000019.1, read as the reverse complement.
TCCGGACGAATTATGCCGGGTCAGGCACATTGATGAATCAAATCATGGAAGGGTCTCCGGCGGATCTATTCATTTCTGCTTCTGATAAACAAATGGATACCTTAGAAAAAAAGCAGCTGGTTGACGGATCCAGCCGGGTGGAACTGTTGAAGAACGAGCTGGTGCTGATCGTTCCGAAAGCGTCTTCTTTGGCACTCAGCAGTTTCCAGGATGCAGCAGGAGACAATGTGACGAAAATCGCTATTGCTGACCCTGCTTCGGTGCCCGTGGGACAGTACAGTGAAAAACTGTTCCAGAACATGGGGATCTGGGATCAGGTAAAGCAGAAAATGGTCCTGTCCCAGGATGTTCGGCAGAGCCTGGAATGGGTCGCTTCCGGGAATGTCCCGTGTGCTCCGGTCTACCGCACCGATGCAGCCATTGAAAAAGACCGGGTACGGATCGTGGCTGTGGCGCCTGGGGGAATCAATCAGGGCATCTTTTATCCCTTGGCAATCTTGAAAAAAAGTGGAGAAAAACCAGCCGTCAGGGATTTTTATCAGTACTTGAAATCTCCGGAGGCTCAGAAAGTCTATGAAAAATATGGCTTTGTGGTGAACGTGCAATGAGCGGATCTCCAATGAGCCTTTCCTTGCAGGTAGCACTGGTAGCGACCGTCGTCACCTTTTTCCTGGGTATCCTGGCCGCCTATGGGGTCAGGATACTCCGTCGGGGCAGCGGCTTCTTCGATGCGGTATTCACGCTCCCTTTGGTGCTTCCGCCCACCGTTGTGGGTTTCCTGCTGCTGGTCCTTCTGGGGAACTACGGACCATTCCAGGGAATTTATGAATGCTTCCATTTCCATATCGTCTTTACCTGGTGGGCCAATGTGATCGCGGCCATTGTGGTTAGTTTTCCCCTGATGTACCGGACGACTTATGGGACCTTTCTCCAGGTCAACGAAGAATACCTGCAGGTTGCCCGGACCTTAGGGATGTCGGAAAGCAAGATCTTCTGGAAGATCCTCCTTCCTCTTTCCCGACAGGGCCTGATTTCAGGGGTCATCCTGACTTTTACCCGTTCCCTGGGAGAATTCGGAGCGACCATGATGATTTCCGGGAATATCCCTGGCAAGACCCAGACCATTTCCACCGCCATTTATTCTGCCGTACAGGCAGGACGGAAAGAGCAGGCTTTTGCTTGGGTGGGAGCCGTAATGGCACTGAATCTGCTCTCCATCATCTGTCTGCATATACTGACACAAAGGGGAAAGTGATATGAGTCTGGCGGTCAATGTGGAAAAGAAGCTGCACCATTTCACCCTGCAGGCCGATTTTTCCATCGGCAATGAGAATCTGGCAGTGGTAGGAGCTTCCGGAAGTGGGAAATCCATGCTCCTGAAAATGATTGCAGGCATCGAAAAACCGGACTGGGGAACCATTGCCATCAATGACAGGATCTGTTTTGCCCACGGAAAAATCAATCTGGCTTGTCAAAAGAGAAAAGTGGGTTACCTTTTTCAAGATTATGCCCTGTTCCCCCATTTGACCCTATGGGAAAATCTTACTGTCGTCATGGATGGGAATCGGAGGGATAAGAAAGAAAAAGCAGGAAAGCTTCTGCGGCGGTTCCGTCTGGAACCTTTGATGGATGCTTATCCGGAGACCCTTTCCGGGGGCGAGAAACAGCGGGCAGCCTTGGCACGGATGCTCTGCGTGGATCCTCAGGTCCTGCTGCTGGATGAACCTTTTTCTGCGCTGGATACGAACCTGAAATGGCAGATGGAAAACGATTTGGTCAGCGTCCTGGACACCGTGCGGAAGACCGTGGTACTGGTCACCCACAGTATGGAAGAGGCGCTGCGGATCTGCAGCCGGATCCTGGTCTTGGATCAGGGCCGGATTGTAGATTTCGGTGAAAAAGAACAGGTGCTAGAGCATCCTCGGACACTGGTCTCGGCCCAGCTGGCAGGGTATAAGAACTGCTTCCGGAAGGAAGAGACCCCGGAACTCTTTGCCCAGCTGCCGGAAGAAACGGCGGCAGGGAAAGAAGTCTTGGTGCTGGATGCTGGAAAATTCACTTACGCAGCCCGGGAAAAGACGCTGCGGCTGTCATTGCGTTTCTGCTATCGGATGGCAGACCAGCAGAAAGTCTATGATATCTATCAGTTGATTCCTCAGAGTCTCACGGTGACCTGGGAATGGGAAAAATCATCTCAGAGAGTACCCGACATCCGGGCAGGACAGATGATTTTTGCGTATTATCCTCTAGAAGGGATCCTGTTGTTTTGAAGGGGAGGGAAACATGAAGATTGCAGGAATCATCCTGGCTGCAGGATTTTCCAGGCGACTGGGAAAAAACAAATATCATCTCCTGCTGGGAGACCGGGAACTGTATCAATATGCGGCAGATCTGCTGGAAAAGCTACCTTTGGCCAAACGGGTCATCGTGACCAATGATACAGATATAGCCCTCTATTGTGCCGCCAAAGGGATCCAGCCAGTCTCCAATAGGGATGCGGCGGAAGGCAAGGCTTCTTCCATCCGGGCTGGAGTGGATGCGGCCGGGGAGGTGGACGGTTATTTTTTCCTGACGGCTGACCAGCCCTTGGTCTCTGCAGCCAGCTGCCAGCAGCTCCTGGAAGCTCAGGAGGTCCATCCTGCCTGTATCATCCAACCTGTTTACAGAGGACAGAAAGGGATGCCTGTCTGTATCCCGGCCCATTATGCCCCTGCCTTGCAGCAATTGACAGGAGAGGAAGGCGGGAAAAAGTTGATGACCGCGGAAAACACCAGGCAGGTGGCCATCGACCGGGAAAAAGAACATCAAGATCTGGATACTTGGGCGGATTATGAAAGACTGGGGCAATGGATCAAAGAAAAAGATCTTCCATGATTTTTTTTGCCAAAACCACCAAAATTGACTCTTTATGGACGGGTGGAGGATACAATGACAACATCTAAAGGATTTTATGACAATTTTACTTTATCACAATATAGCGATAGCGTGATAAAACGATCACTCCAGATGGTCATTCCTGCGCAATGAAATCCTTTAGATCCATTTCAGTATCCCATAAAATAGAATGGATCCTAGGAGGGCCTCTGCCTGTCTCGAAGGAGTGCTGCGCCGAACGTGCAGCACTCTCTTTTTGTGTGTCCAAAAAACGTCTTTCGCTTTAGCACAATAGCGGAGTAAAAAACGACAAAAAAGAACCCTTCTGCAAATAAAAAGAAAATTCAAAATCATATTATAAAACCGAAACTTTTGACTTTCTTTTGACCTTTTAACAGTACAATAGACCTGTAAAAAGTCGGGGATTGCGCAGGAATCCCCGCAAACGGAAAAGTGAATAAGAAAAGGAGTGATCAATGTATGGAAATCTTAACCAACCCCATCGTCGTTTCCGTCATCGTCATGTCCGTGCTCTGTCTGCTCAAGATGAATGTGCTCTTTGCCATCCTGATAGCAGCTATTGTAGCCGGAGCCACAGGCGGACTGGCCATTGACAAAACGGTCAGTATCCTGATCGGCGGTATGGGCGGGAACTCAGAAACCGCTCTGAGCTACATCCTGCTGGGAACGTTGGCCGTTGCCATCGGGCGGTCCGGGCTGGCAGACATCGCTGCACGGAAAATCACCAAAATCGTGGGAAACAAAAAAGCCGCCTTCGTATTCCTTATCGCTTTTGTCTCCTGTTTCTCCCAGAACCTGATTCCTGTGCATATTGCCTTCATCCCTATTTTGATTCCCCCACTGCTGGTGGTGATGAACCATATGAAGCTGGACCGGAGAGCGGTTGCCTGCGCACTGACTTTCGGCCTGAAGGCTCCCTATGTTTCGCTGCCAGTCGGGTTCGGTCTGCTGTTCATGACCATCATCAAGGACCAGATGGTAGCCAACAATGTCCAGGTCACCATCAGTGATGTTTCCTCCGTTATGTGGATCGGCGGTGCGTCCATGCTGGTGGGCCTGATCCTTTCTACTATTTTCTACAGCCGGGATCGGGAATACAAGGACCTGCCTATTATGGGTCAGGATGAAAAAGCCGGAGAAACCGAAATGAATGCAGACTGCTGGAAGGCGCTGGCCGGTGCGGTGGCTGCCTTCGTGGCACAGCTGTATTTCAAATCCCTGCCTATCGGTGCTATGTGCGGCCTTCTGGTGATGCTGGTCACCGGTTCCATCAAATGGAACAAGATGGATGATATGGTCAGCGGCGGGGTCCAGATGATGGGCTTCATCGCCTTCGTCATGCTGGTGGCTGCCGGCTATGCCAACGTACTCCGGGAAACTCATTCAGTGGAAGCTCTGGTCATGGCTACGACGGCTGTCATTAACACCAAACTCAGCGGGGCTATCCTGATGCTGGCTGTGGGTCTCTTGATCACCATGGGTATCGGGACTTCCTTCGGGACCATCCCGGTCGTGGCTTCCATCTATATCCCCATGGGCCTGAAACTGGGCTTCAGCATCCCTTCTATCATCCTGCTGATCGGGATCGCTGCGGCTTTGGGCGATGCAGGATCTCCGGCTTCCGATTCCACCCTGGGACCGACTTCAGGGCTGAACGCGGACGGACAGCACAACCATATTTGGGATACCTGTGTACCTACTTTCATCTTCTTCGATGTGACCCTGTTCATCGGCGGTGTAATCGGCGCCATGATCCTGGGCTAATTGGATAAATAAACAGGGGCTGCCAGACAGCCCCTTTCTATGGAACTGATTTGTAAGGAGGATACTGAAATGTTGAAAGATGTAAAAGCCATCAAAGAAGTCGTCCTGACCGGAAATGATCTGTCTCTGGAACAGCTGATCGCTGTCAGCCGGTATGATGCCAAACTGTCTTTTGATCCGGATGCAGTGGCCCGTATCAAAGCTTCCCGGGCCCTCATCGATGATATCGTCAACAGTGACCGGGTGGTCTACGGGGTCACCACAGGGTTCGGCTCTCTGTGCCGGGTCCATATTTCCAAAGAAGATTGTGCCCAGCTCCAGGAAAACCTGATCCGTACCCATTCCTGCGGGTATGGGAAACCTCTCAGCCGGGAAGTGACCCGGGCCGCTATGACCATCCGGGCCAATGCCCTGGTGAAAGGGTATTCCGGTATCCGCTTGTCCACCCTGCAGACCCTGGTGGATATGATCAATAAAGGGGTCCATCCTTACATTCCGGAAAAAGGGTCTCTGGGGGCTTCCGGTGACCTGGCCCCTCTGGCCCATATGGTCCTGCCCATGCTGGGCTTGGGAGATGCTGAATATCAGGGCACAGTGATGCCCGGCAAGGAAGCCATGGAAAAGGCCGGGATCCCCATCATCCACTTGGAAGCCAAGGAAGGCCTGGCCCTCATCAACGGTACCCCGATCCTCACCGCCATGGGCGTGTTCGCCCTGTGGGAAGGCATGTCCCTGCTGAAACAAAGCGATATCGCTGCTGCACTCTCTATCGAAGCCCAGCGGGGCATCATCGATGCCTTTGATGAACGGCTCCATGTGATCCGTCCCCACAGAGGCCAGCTGGATACCGCCTACAATATGCGGAACCTGCTGTCCGGCAGTACCTATGTGACCCATCAGGGCCAGCTGAAAGTACAGGATGCCTACTGCCTGCGCTGCGTGCCCCAGATCCACGGGGCCAGCAAGGATGCCTTAGGCTTTGTGAAAGAGAAAGTGGACATTGAAATCAATGCCGCTACTGATAACCCCATCGTCCTGCCGGATGGGGACGTGATTTCCGGCGGGAACTTCCATGGCGAACCCATGGCTCTGCCTTTCGACTTCCTGGGCATCGGGATCTCTGAAATCGCCAATGTGTCCGAACGGCGCCTGGAACGGCTGATCAACAATTCCCTCAGCGGATTCCCGTCCTTCCTGGTGAAACATTCCGGCCTGAACTCCGGCTTCATGATCACCCAGTATGCGGCGGCTGCCCTGGTCAGCGAAAACAAGGTCCTGGCCCATCCGGCTTCCGTAGATTCCATCCCCTCCTGCGAAAACCAGGAAGACCTGGTCAGCATGGGCGCCCATGCTGCTCGGAAAGCTGGGGAAATCGCCTTCAACGCCCGCCGGGTGGTGGCTACGGAAATCTTGGCCGCCTGCCAAGCTATCGACCTGCGGGAAGGAGAAGGATTCAAACTGGGGACTGGTACCCAGGCTGCTTATGATGCCGTCCGGAAATCCAATGATTTCATTGCCTACGATAAGGACATCGAGATGTTCAAGGAACTGGAAAAAATCACGGATCTGGTCCAGGCAGGCGGAATCCTGGAAGCCGTAGAAGACAAAGTCGACCTGAAATTCTTCTGATCGGCCACACATATCCATCCCTTGGGGGGGGCTGTACGAAAAGGTACAGCCCCCCCTGCTGATTTTCTTTTGACGGTATTTGCTGAAAACGTCCAGAAACGACAGCTGAAAAAACTGAAAAATTTTTCAAAAGATGGCTTGATTAGACGTTTTTTAGATGAAAGTCTTTTACAATAGAAGCATGAAGTCAAGAAAATCGAAGTCCTGCACGAAGGCATTATGCAAAGGAGTGGTATACCATGATGAAAAATGAAGAAATCGGAAAAGCCATGACCATCAAATTGGAGTTCCCCAACGGACTGCCCAAACCGAAACCTTTCCAAGAAGGCATCCGTCGGGCTCCGGACCGTGGCTTCCGCCTGACTCCGGCACAGACTGAAATCGCGCTGAAAAACGCTCTGCGTTATATCCCGGAAGAATATCATGAAGAACTGATCCCCGAATTCTTAGAAGAACTGACCACACGGGGCCGGATCTATGGCTACCGGTTCCGTCCGGAAGGCCGGATCTACGGGAAGCCCATTGATGAATACAAAGGCAAATGCACCGAAGGCAAAGCCTTCCAGGTGATGATCGACAACAACCTGGACTTTGAAGTGGCACTGTATCCCTATGAACTGGTGACCTACGGGGAAACCGGCAGTGTCTGCCATGACTGGATGCAGTATCTGCTGATCAAACGGTACCTGGAAGAAATCACACCGGACCAGACCCTGGTCATGGAATCCGGCCATCCTCTGGGCCTGTTCCATTCTAAACCGGAAGCGCCCCGGGTCATCATCACCAACGGTTTGATGATCGGGGAATATGACAACCTCCATGATTGGGAAATCGCCGAAGAAATGGGCGTAGCCAACTATGGTCAGATGACGGCAGGCGGCTGGATGTACATCGGACCGCAAGGAATCGTCCATGGGACCTTCAACACCATCCTGAACGCCGGCCGTATGAAACTGGGGATCCCGGAAGATGGGGACCTGGGCGGCAAGCTGTTCGTCACCTCCGGTCTGGGCGGCATGAGCGGTGCCCAGGGCAAAGCCGCGGAAATCGCCAACTGTACGGCAATCGTGGCAGAAGTAGATGCTTCCCGGATCAAGACTCGTCTGGATCAGGGCTGGATCTCCGGCGTATCCGATTCCCTGCCGGAAGTCATTGCTATGGCCCAGAAATCCATGGCGGAAAAGAAGGGCAAATCCTTTGCTTACCACGGCAATATCGTAGATTTACTGGAATACATCGTGGACCACAACATCCATGTGGATCTGGTTTCCGACCAGACTTCCTGCCACAACGCTTACAACGGCGGGTACTGCCCGCAAGGCCTGACCTTCGAAGAACGGACCAAGATGCTGGCAGAAGACCCGGCCAAATTCCGGGAGCTGGTGGACAAGACCCTCCATGCGCACTTTGCCGCACTGAAGAAGATCACCGCCCGGGGCGTGTACTTCTTCGACTATGGCAACTCTTTCATGAAGGCTGTGTTCGATTCCGGCGTCAAAGAAATCTCCAAGAACGGTGTGGACGACAAAGACGGTTTCATCTGGCCTTCCTACGTAGAAGACATCATGGGACCGCAGCTGTTCGACTACGGTTATGGACCGTTCCGCTGGGTCTGCCTGTCCGGCAAGCCGGAAGATCTGCATAAGACCGATATGGCCGCTATGAGCTGCATCGACGTGAACCGCCGGTACCAGGATCGGGATAACTACAACTGGATCCGGGATGCGGAAAAGAACAAGCTGGTGGTAGGTACCCAGGCTCGTATCCTGTATCAGGATGAGGTGGGCCGTGTGAATATCGCCCTGAAGTTCAACGAATTGGTCCGTAACGGTGAAATCGGGCCTGTGATGATGGGCCGTGACCACCACGATGTATCTGGCACGGATTCTCCGTTCCGGGAAACTTCCAACATCAAAGATGGTTCCAATGTGATGGCTGATATGGCTGTCCAGTGCTTCGCCGGCAACGCAGCCAGAGGCATGAGTCTGTGCGCTCTCCACAACGGCGGTGGCGTGGGCATCGGCAAGGCCATCAATGGCGGGTTCGGGCTGGTCCTGGATGGCAGCCATCGGGTGGATGAAATCATCCGCAGCTCCCTGAGCTGGGATGTGATCAGCGGTGTGGCCCGCCGGTCCTGGGCCCGGAATGAACATGCTATGGAAACGGCTGTAGAATTCAACAAGACCCGTCATGGCATCGGGCAGATCACCCTGCCGTACCTGACGGATGAAAAACAGATCAAGGACGCGGTGGCCAAGGTATATCCGAAGGCTCATGTGATCAAAGACTGATCGAGAGGAATCATACAGAAAGAAAGGGCTGCTGCACAGATCCTGTGCAGCAACCCTTTTGTGGCCCATAAAGGAGGCAAAGCAATGGTTGACAGACTACTCATCAAGAATGCGGCCCAGATCGTGACCCCGGAAGGGAATACGGCTCGGCACGGCAGGGAAATGAAACAACTGAAAATCTATGAGAACCAGTCCATCCTGATCGAAAATGGCATGATCCGCAGCATCGGGAATCAGCCGGATTGGGAAAAACTGGTTCCTGCGGATAAACAGATTGATGCCACCGGCAAAGCGGTGCTTCCGGGATTCGTAGATTCCCACACCCATCTGGTGTTCGGAGGCTACCGGCCTGATGAATTCCTCTGGCGGATGGGCGGCATGAGCTATATGGAGATCATGGAACGGGGCGGGGGCATCCTGAACACCATGAAGGCTACCCGGGAAGCAAGCCGGGAAGAGCTGGTGGATCACAGCATGGACTTCCTGAAGAAAATGCTGGCCATGGGGGTCACCACCGTGGAGGCCAAAAGCGGCTATGGCCAGGATCACGATACGGAAATCAAGCAGATGGAAGTGGTCCAGGACCTGAATGAAAAGCAGCCCATCGAGCTTGTGTCCACTTTCCTGGGGGCTCATGCGGTACCTCCGGAATTCAAGGGACGGGGCGATGCTTTCATCGAGTTCCTGCTGAAGGATGTCATGCCGGAAGTGGCAGAGAAACACCTGGCGGAATTCTGCGACGTGTTCTGCGAAAAAGGGGTATTTTCCATCGAACAGAGCCGTCATCTCCTGACGGAAGCCCGGAAGATGGGTTTCAAACTGAAAATCCATGCCGACGAAATCGTCAGCCTGGGAGGGGCTGAATTGGCAGGAGAACTCCATGCCACCAGCGCCGATCACCTGCTCCATGCTTCTGATGCGGGAATCCGGGCCATGGCAGACAACGGGGTGGTCTCCACCCTGCTGCCCACCACCGCCTTCTGCCTGAAGGAACCTTTTGCCCGGGCTCGGGAGATGATCGATTCCGGCTGTGCCGTAGCTTTGGCCACCGACTTCAACCCTGGCAGCGGTTTCACTTTTTCCGTTCCTCTGATGATCGGGCTGGCGGTCATCTATATGAAAATGACCGCCGAAGAGGCCATTACGGCTTTGACCCTGAATGGGGCTGCCGCGGTGGACCGGGCTGACCGGATCGGTTCCCTGGAACCGGGGAAGCAGGCAGACCTGGTGATCCTGCAGTATCCTTCCTACAAATTCCTGCCTTATCATACCGGCATCAATATCGTGGAGACCGTTGTCAAGAAGGGCAAAGTGGTATTCCGGTGACCATGCAGTCCAGCGGGCGTGCAGCATCGCACGCCCGGCTTTTTTTTAAGAAGATTTTATACTATAATAATACTGATTGCTATGATAATTTTGAGGGGACCGCACAGGAGTTGATCGAGTAACGGAAATTTTCAGTGATGAGGTGTGAACGATGACAAGTCTGATCCAAGCGCGTTTTTTGGGCGCTCCTGTAATCAAAAAAGATGGCAGGGAAATCTTTTTCCCCTACAATAAGGTCAATGCATTGGTGTATTATATCCTGGTCAAAGGGACCGTACTGCGGGATGAACTGAGCGGCGTGCTGTGGGCAGACAAGCCGGATGCCATTGCCCGGAAAAATCTGCGCAATGCCATCTATGAGACCAAGAAGATCCTGGGACCGGATGTCTTCATTTCTCCCCGCAAGGCCATCATCAAGGTCAATCCGGCCATACCCGTCCAAGTGGATGTGAAGGAGTTCGAAGCGGATCCGGGACGGAATCTGGAACTGTACCAGGGGGCCTTCCTCCAGGGATTTTTCATCAAAGATGCAGCAGAATACGAAAACTGGTACCTGACGGAACGGGACCGTCTGGAAGGCATGTACATGGATGCTCTGCTGCAGAAGCTGAAAGAAGCAGTGGCTGTGAAGAACCTGGGGAAAGTGACCTGGTATGGACGGATGCTGATCGCCCATGATCCCTATGATGAATCCATCTACACCCTGCTGCTCCGGACGTACTGTGAGCAGGGAAATATGAAACAGGCCACCGAACTGTATGAAGAGATGAAGAAACTGTTCCGGGAGGAACTCCAAAGCAATGTGCCTCCTGAAATCGAAGAACTGATGAAAAAGAACCTGCACCAGGGGAAAAGAGAGCAGGGACTGCAACTGCGTTCCCAAGGCGCATTCACCGGCCGGGAAAGCGAATTGCAGCAGGTCCGGCAGATGCTGGACCGGTTCCTCCAGGGCAGCAGCAGTGAAGCATTGCTGATCCGAGGCGAGGCGGGCTGCGGCAAGACCATCCTGAAAGATACACTGGTCAATGAACTGCCTTCGGAAGTGGCCGTGATCCAATCCAACTGCTTTAAACCGGAACAGAATATCCTGCTGCGGCCTTGGACAGGGATCGTAGAAGGCTTGGGGAACCTCATCCGCCGGGAGAAGATCCCAGTCCCCAATATGGACCCGGGCAAACTATATGAATTGTTCCCCCAGATGGACATGAGCGGGGACCGGGAAGCGGGCCTGGCGGAAATCAAGGACCTGCTGAAATTCGATGCTATTTTCCATACCTTGTATACGGTGATGGAAACGGCTGCCGAAAGCAAACGGATCCTTTTCATCTTTGAAGATCTTCAGTGGATGGATCCCCTGAGCCTTTCCCTGCTCAGCAGCCTGATCCTCCATCAGAAATCCCGGCGCTTCATGTTCCTTTTAACGGCTCAGCCTTCCCGGGATAAGAATTACCAGAAGTTCGAGACCTCCGTATCCATGTATCACAAACTGCAGATGTTGGACCTGAAACCCTTGGATCGGGAAACCATCCGCCTCTTCGCCCAGCATGTGGATCTGCCTGTTCCGGTAGATGGGCCTCTGGTGGATCGGCTCCAGGAGGAATCAGAGGGGAACCTGTTCCTGCTCCGGGAATGCCTGGTGGCCTTGAAAACCACCGGCAGCCTGGACAATCTCACCGAGAATATGCGGAACATCTTTAAATCCAACTGCTTTGCCCTTACCGACGATCAGCAGAAAATCTTGGATTTCATTTCTTTGTTCTATGATGGTGCACCTCTGGCTATGATTTCGGAATACATGCATATGAACAGTCTCCAGGCGCTGGAAAACCTGGAAGTGCTCCGGAAGAACAATTTCATCCGGCCAGTACCTCAACAGCCGGAAGTCATCTATGAAATCGTCCAACAGAAGCTGAAGGAATACATCCATCAGCAGATTTCTCTGGAAAAACAGAAGATCCTCCACAGCTATATCGCTGGGCTCTGGGAAAAGCGGCTGACCCATTCCCCCCAGGACATCCGCCTGTATCACCATTTGGAGTACCATTACCAAGAGGCAGGGGAATTGGTCAATATGGGACGTTACAAGCTGAAGATCCTCATGTATTATTTGAATTTCAGCAACGAGCTGTTCCCCGTGCTTAGCAGTGCGGATATCACTCCCGATGATGATAAGAGCCGGTTCATCGAGACCAATCTGGGGCAGTTTTTGGCAGAAGTGGATGAGATGATGCATGCCATCAGACGAAATTGCGGAGAGACTCCGGAAGTCCGGGATCTGGAGATGAATTACCTCCATCTGATGGGGCGGCATTATATCCGGATGGGCGAATATGAAAAGGGCGTCCGGAACATCCTGAGCCTGATCGAACAGGCTGCGGAAGTCCATAACCGGGACTATATGCTCATGGGCTATAAACAGATGATCTTCTATGATATCCAGATCGGCAATACGGAGGAAATGAAGAACTATCTGGAGGTGGCCTTGAACCTGGCCGATGAGTGCAATTACCATAAGGAAATGGGGATCCTGCTCCGGCTGAAGGGACTGAACATGATCATGCAGGGAAATTTCCCAGAGGCAGAACGGCTGCTGAAGGAATCCATCTCTACTTTCATGGTGACCCAGAATGTGCAGCGGCGCTATGCCCTGAATATTGCCGGCGCTTACAATTATCTGGGAGAGATCCGGCGGGGAGAAGGCAAGTTCCGGGAGGCGCTGGATTACTATGATAAAGCACTGGACTATGCCAGAGATCAGGAAGCCTACAGCTCTTGGGTGGTCTTTTCCTGCAATGCAGGGGTAGCCTGCTACAACCTGGAGCAGTATGAGCGGGCCAAGCAGTACTTCATGCAGGCCTATGAATTGTTCCCCCGCTATGTGTTCTACTGGCGGCATCCTATCGTAGAATCCTACCTGGCGCTTCTGTCTATGAGGGAAGGAAAAGAAAAAGAAGCCATCCGGTTTTTGGACGATGCGCTCCACAAGCTGGGGAATATGAACAATCCCCGGGAAGCCGGTTATGTATATATGGCCATTGCGCTGCTGAAGAAGCAGCATCCGGACAGCGGGATCTCCCGCCACTATGAAGGCAGCCTGAGCTCCTATGCTACTCGGGCTCTGCAGGTCCTGGATCCCTACCGGGATGCTTGGGAACGGAAGCAGATGGAAGCTTTGTTTTAAGATCTTAAAGGAGGGGTTGGAATGGTAACATTGAAGAAAGTGGCAGACGTGTTGGAAGCCCAGGTGGTTTCCGGACAGGAAATGCTGGACAGGACGGTGAAACAGGCTTGCGGCAGTGACATGATGAGTGATGTACTGGCCTATGCCAAGGAGGATTTCGTATTGCTGACAGGATTGCTGAACATCCAGGTGGTACGGACGGCAGATGTGAGTGATGCAGCGGCCCTGATCTTCGTCCGGGACAAACATCCGGAACAGGAAGTACTCCTGGCTGCTCGGAATAAAGAGATCCCAGTGCTGTATACCCGCTGCACCATGTTCGAAGCCTGCGGACGGCTGTATGATCTGGGACTCCGGGGCTGTTCTGGCAAAGATCGGAAGTAAAAAGGCATGGAAGAGATCTATACTGTGATCCCTGATGATTTCGAACGGGCCGGGGCTGCTTCTACTTCTTTGAAAGATTTGCTGAAAAAGCTGGGACTGTCACCAGAACTGATCCGCCGGATCGCCATCGGGACCTATGAGGGAGAGATGAACTGCCTGATCCATGGAGGAGGGGGGCAGATCCAGGCAGAAATCGGTCCCCGGGATATCCGGGTGAGCATCGAAGACCATGGGCCGGGGATCCCCGACGTGGAAAAGGCTATGCAGGAAGGCTGGTCCACAGCCTCTGCCAAAATCCGGGCCATGGGGTTCGGAGCCGGCATGGGGCTGCCTAACATGAAAAAAGTTTCTGATGAAATGCAGATCGCTACCCAGGTGGGGAAAGGGACCCGGGTCACCCTGGTCTTCCATCTCCCTGCCTGAAGGATCCAGTTGTCCAAGGAATCAGGTGAAAGCCTTTGCGTGAAACCTATCTCAATTCTGTCAGAGTCAACGCCAGCCGCTGTACTGGCTGTCTGATCTGTGTGAAGGACTGCCTGGTCCAGGCTATCCGGGTACGCAGTGGCAAAGCTGTCATCCTTTCCGACCGCTGCATCGACTGCGGGGAATGTATCCGCTGCTGTCCCACCCGGGCCATGGAAGGCTGGGCCGATCCTTTGAGTGAACTGAAAAAGTACAAAGTGAATATCGCCCTGGCCACTCCGTCTTTCTATGCCCAGTTCGACGGCAATGTAGCTGCTTCCGTGATCTGGGAAGGCCTGCGGGAGCTGGGGTTCGATACGGTCTTCGATGTTGCCCTGGCAGGAGATTATATCAGTGATGAGATGGAGCGGTACATCGCCCATTACAAAGGACCGTTCCCTCTGATTTCCTCCGCCTGTCCTGCTGTCCTCCGCCTGATCCAGACCAAATATCCGGAACTGGTGAAGCAGGTCCTTCCCGTGCTGGCTCCAGCAGAAGCGGCGGCCATCTACACCCGTCGGGAAACCATGAAACGGCTGAATCTGGCTCCTGGACAAGTGGGGATCTGGTTCATTTCCCCCTGTCCGGCCAAGGGGACCAATATCCACCAGTCCGTGGATGTGGCTCATACTGCTGTGACCGGTTCCTTCACCATTGCTTCTATCTATGGCCCGCTGACCCAAGCCATCAAACATGTGCAGGAAACCCGCTATGAAGTCCCCGAGGCGATCCTGGGATCTTCCTACAGCCTCAGCTGGGGGAGCTGGCAGGGAGAACTGGAATCCACCGGTATTACCGATGCCATTGCCGCTCAAGGTCCGGAAGAAGTGGATGAACTGTTGGAACAGATCAGTATGGCCAAGCTCAGCGATGTGAGGTATGCTTGCTGCTACAGTTGTGCCGGCGGCTGTATCGGAGGGCCCTGTGTAGCTGTCAACAAATATGTGGCGGCCAAGAATCTCCGGGTGCGGGTGGAACGGCGCCGGAGCCGGGAAGAAGGCAATCGGGCAAGCGCCATGCAGCGGTGCCGGATCATTGAAGATTTCCCTGCTTCCTGGCGGTATATCAAACCGCTGGAGCCGCGGCCCCATCCCCCTTTGGCCAGCGATTTCGGGACAGCCCTGGAAAAAATGGCAGAACTAAAGGCCCTGGAACAGAAATTCCCCCAATTGGACTGCGGAGCCTGTGGAGCTCCCACCTGCAAAGCCTTTGCGGAAGATGTGGTGCGGGGATTTGGAAAAAAAGAAGGCTGCATCTTCTTGCGGAAGGGAAAAGAGAAATAGGGGAGGAAAGACCTTTTTCTTGCATGTTGGATGAAATATTGGTATTATTTATGACGTAGATTCTATTTTTAAATATTCAGATAGAGTCAAGAAGAGAAGCCCGGATCTTCGGGCAAACAGGAGGAAGAGCAAATGATCGATATTACGGATCGAGTCCATTGTGCTGCAGCACTCAGCAAAATCACCACAGCTGAAAAAGCGGCAGAAATGATTCAAGACGGTATGAACCTGGGCATGAGCGGATTTACCCCTTCCGGTTATCCGAAAGCGGTACCCCTGGCTCTGGCTGAAAGAGGCAAGGAACATCCCTTTAAAGTCAATGTCTGGACCGTACTTCCTGGACCTGAAATCGATACAGCCATGGTCAAGGCCGGTATCGTAGGCAATCGGATGCCGTATCAGACGGATAAAAACTGTCGGACTGCCATCAATAATGGACAGATCCGCTACCTGGATACCCATATCAGCACCTTCAACCAGATGGCCCGGTTCGGGTTCCTGCCGGAACACCGGGATGTGGATGTGGCCATCATCGAAGCCTGCTCCATCAAAGACCTGGGCAAAGGCAAGATCGGAATCATCCCCACTACCAGCCTGGGAGGCAGCTGCGGTTATGTGCAGAGTGCCAAGAAAGTCATCATCGAGGTGAACGTGACCCAGCCTCTGGGATTGGAAGGCATGCATGACTGCTATGTGCCTCTGGATCCTCCTTACCGGAAGATCATTCCCATCGAGAAACCGGAAGATCGGATCGGCACCCCTTATATTCCCTGCGATCTGGAGAAAGTGGCAGCCATCGTTCCCTGTGATATCCCCGATACCCCCAGCAAACTGGCGGCCATCACCGATGACGCCCGGGCTATGGGGGGCAACCTGGTAGAATTCCTGAAAAACGAAGTGAAAGCCGGTCGGCTGCCCAAGAACCTGCTGCCGCTGCAATCCGGGGTGGGATCCGTAGCTAACGCGGTGATCAACGGGCTGGTCCATTCTGATTTTGAAGATCTGACGGTTTATACGGAAGTGATCCAGGACGGGATGTTCGACCTGATCGATGCTGGGAAACTGCGGGTCGCTTCCGGTGCTTCCCTGACCATGTCTGCGGAAGTCCAGAAGAGATTCTACAGCAACCTGGACAAATACAAATCCCATCTGATCCTGCGTCCCCAGGAAATTTCCAACAACCCTGAAGTGGTTCGAAGAATCGGAGTTATTGCCATGAACACCGCTATTGAAGTGGATTTGTATGGCAATGTGAACTCTTCCCATATCAACGGGACCAATTTGATGAACGGAATCGGCGGCAGCGGCGACTTTGCCCGGAACGGCTACCTGTCCATCTTCTTTGCGGAATCGGAACGGAAAAACGGACAGATCAGCTCCGTCGTGCCCTTCTGCTCCCATATCGACAACAACGAGCACGATGTGGATGTGATCGTTTCCGAACGGGGCGTAGCCGACCTGAGGGGGCTCTCCCCGAAAGAACGGGCTCCAATCATCATCGATCAGATCGCCAGCCCCAGATATCAGCCTATCCTGCGGGATTATTTCGAACGGGCCTGTGCAGCCTGCCACAATAGCCAGACACCCCATATCTTGTCCGAAGCCTTCTCCTTCCACGAAAGGATGCTGAAAACCGGTACCATGGAAGTGAAATAAAGGGAGTTTTCGACGAAATTTTCCATAAATCGGTGGTAACAGGGTGATATTTATGTTACAATTACCGTGTTTTAGTTTCGTTGTATTATCCCAGAAGGAGGTGCGTATTTTTGACGACACAAGAAAAAATCCAAGATATGTTCGACCGCTATGAAAAGATCGAAGCAGGCGGCGGCGCAAAAAGAGTCGGGAAACAGCATGATGCGGGTAAAATGACAGCCCGTGAACGGATAAACTCGTTCTTAGATGAGGGAAGTTTTGTAGAACTGGATAAATTTGTAGAACATCGCTGCTCCAACTTCGGCCAGGAAAAGAAATATTTAGCAGGAGATGGGGTAGTGACGGGCTACGGCACGGTCAACGGACGGACCGTATTCGTCTTTGCCCAGGACTTCACCGTAGAGGGCGGATCCTTGGGAGAGATGCATGCCAATAAGATCGCCAAGGTCCAAGCTATGGCCCTGAAGACGGGGGCTCCCATCGTGGGCATGGCAGATTCCGGCGGTGCCCGGATCCAGGAAGCTACGGATGCCCTGGCTGGTTTCGGCAAGATGTTCAAGCAGAACACCCTGTCTTCCGGGGTGATCCCTCAGATTTCGGCCATCATGGGGCCTTGCGCTGGCGGCGCGGTATACAGCCCGGCGCTGACGGATTTCATCTTCATGGTGAAGAAGAATTCCAAGATGTTCATCACCGGGCCGGAAGTAGTGAAGACCGTGACCGGCGAAGAAGTGGGCCAGGAAGATCTGGGTGGTACTTTTACCCACTGCACTCGCAGCGGCGTGGCTGACTTTCCGGCTGAAAACGATGCAGACTGTTTGGAACAGATCCGTTATCTCCTGAGTTTCCTGCCTTCCAACAACCGGGAGAACCCGCCTGTCTACGATACCGGAGACAGCGCCTACCGGATGGATGAAAGCCTGAATACCATCATCCCTGACGGCTCCCAGATGCCCTACGATATGTATAAAGTGATCCGCAGCATCGTGGACAACGGAGAATATGTGGAACCCCATCGGATGTATGCTCGGAACATCATCACCTGCCTGGCCCGGATGGATGGCTCTACCGTGGGCATCATCGCCAACCAGCCCCGGATCATGGCCGGCTGCCTGGATATCAACGCTTCTGACAAAGCAGCCCGGTTCATCCGGTTCTGTGATGCGTTCAAGATTCCTCTGATCAATATCGTCGATGTTCCTGGTTTCCTGCCAGGGACGGATCAGGAATACGGCGGCATCATCCGCCACGGGGCCAAGATGCTTTACGCGTATTGTGAAGCTACGGTTCCCAAGATCACCCTGGTTACCCGGAAAGCCTACGGCGGGGCTTATCTGGCCATGTGTGCCCAGGATCTGGGGGCAGACCATGTCATCGCCTGGCCGACTGCAGAAATCGCCGTCATGGGTCCCCAGGGAGCTGCCAAGATCATCTTCCGGAAGGATCCGGATGTGGAGCAGAAGACCCAGGAATACATCACCAATTTTGCTACGCCCTACTATGCGGCGAAGCATGGAATGGTAGAAATGGTCATCGAACCCAAGACCACCCGTCCCATCCTGATCAAAGCGCTGCGTATGTTAAAATCAAAGCAGGAAGACCGGCCGACGAAGAGACACGGCAATATTCCTCTGTGATTTTGATATAAACCATTCATCATTTAGGGAAGAGAGGTGAAACATTCATGACAGAAAATCCTTGGCTGATTATGTTGATCAATATGACCATCGTATTCGGCGTGCTGATTGTGCTGGGAATCCTGATGGTGCTGATCCATGCCGTCGACCCCACCAAGAAAGTGCAAGGAAAAAAAAAGCCTGTAGTTGCTAAGCCGGCCGCTTCTGCTGCAGCCAGCAAACGGCAGGACGAGGAGAAAGTGGCTGCAATGGCAGCGGTCCTGGCATTGGTCCAGGATGAGGACGATATGATCGCGGCTGCTTTGACCGCTGCGATCGCCGAACACAAAAAGAAGATGGAGCCCATGGCTCTGCCCCATCATTTCTTTTGACAGACTGTTGAGGGACAGCCTGTACCCAGTAGATCTTACAGTTTAAAAACATTTTAGGAGGGTATTCTCATGAGAAAATTCAATGTTAACGTTAACGGCACTGTTTACACGGTAGAAGTTGAAGAAGTCGGCGGCGCTGTCACGGCAGCTCCTGCTGCTCCTGCTGCTCCGGCTGCTGCTGCTCCTGTGGCTGCTCCTGTAGCTGCCCCCGTGGCCGCTCCGGCTCCTGCCGCTGCTCCGGCTCCCGCTCCCGCTGCTGCTCCGGCTCCTGCCGCTGCTAAACCGGCTGCTGCTCCTGCTGGTGCCATCACCGTGGAAGCTCCCATGCCCGGGAAGATCCTGTCCGTCAACGTGAAACCCGGCGATAAAGTAGAAGCCGGCGATGTCCTGCTGATCCTGGAAGCTATGAAGATGCAGAACGAAATCATGGCTCCTGAAGATGGTACGGTTTCTGAAGTCCGCGTAAACGCTGGCGATACCGTAGCCACCGGCGACGTAATGGTCATTCTCTAATTGCGTCTCCGAATATAAAGGAGGATTTGTTACATGGATGCTTTTGTGGTAGCCCTGACCTCTGTCATCCAAGACAGTGGGTTTGTGGCTTTTACCGGGGGCAATGCCGTCATGATGCTGGTAGGGTGCATCCTGCTCTACCTGGCCATCGTGAAGGGCTTTGAACCCCTGCTGCTGAGCCCGATCGCCTTCGGGTGCATTCTGGCCAATGTGCCCCGGACCGGTTTCGAGACCGATCCTGGCGTAATGCAGCTGATCCTGGGCGGGATCAAATATGAAATCTTCCCTCCGCTGATTTTCATGGGCGTAGGGGCCATGACGGATTTTGGTCCGCTGCTCGCCAACCCCAAGACCCTGCTGCTGGGCGCGGCTGCCCAGATCGGCGTATTCGTGGCCTTGCTGGGTGCTATGCTGCTGGGCTTCAATGTGAAGGAAGCTTCTGCCATCGGGATCATCGGCGGTGCTGACGGCCCGACTTCCATTTACCTGGCTTCCAAGATGGCTCCCCATCTGCTGGGGGCTATCGCCGTAGCTGCCTACTCTTACATGTCCCTGGTGCCGCTGATCCAGCCCCCTGTGATGAAGCTCTTCACCACGAAAGAAGAACGGAAGATCAGAATGGCTCAGCTGCGTACGGTGACCCACTTCGAAAAAGTGGTGTTTCCTATTGTCACCACCATTTTCATCTCCCTGCTGCTGCCTTCCGTCTGCTCTTTGATCGGGATGCTGATGCTGGGGAACCTGTTCACGGAATCCGGCTGTATGGACCGCTTGTCTGATACGGCACAGAATGCCCTGATGAACAGCGTGACCATCATGCTGGCCACTGGTACCGGCCTGACTATGAAGGCTGAAAGCTTCCTGACGGTCCAGACCATCGAGATCATCTGCCTGGGCCTGGTCGCCTTCATCGGCGGCACTGCCGGCGGTGTCATCTTCGGCAAGCTGATGAGCAAGTTCGATGGCGGCAAGACCAACCCGCTGATCGGTTCCGCCGGTGTATCCGCAGTGCCTATGGCTGCCCGTGTGTCCCAGGTTGTGGGACAGCAGGCTGACCCTGGCAACTTCCTGCTGATGCACGCCATGGGCCCCAACGTGGCTGGGGTTATCGGTACGGCTGTTGCAGCCGGTACCATGCTGGCCATGGTGGGCGGCAAATAAAAAACAGAAGTTTTTTGAGCTGTTGCTTCGGCAGCAGCTCTTTTTTTTGGTTCTTTGTCAAATGTTGGGGTAAGCTCCAATTCATCTACCACACACGGACGTGAGCGATTTTTGCTCATGTCTGTTTTTATTTTAATTTCACCATCGAAAGCAGTAAAATCCGAGAACGGAATC